>NZ_JBYTBG010000006.1:143103-184151 GCF_058788915.1 Brevibacillus sp. FW301-21C12A | reverse complement strand
TGCTTCCAGACCTGGCGTACGGTTTCAGCCATTCCTGGAGCCAAATCCGTGACAACTACATGGGGAGCCTTACGAAAGGGCCATTGCTGCAGCGCGTTTCGTACTTGTTCACGTGAACGTCCTTCTGTGACTTGCCAGATATGACCGGTTTGAGCATCCATGAGGTTCACGCCATACTTATGTCCTTTTTGCAGAGCAAACTCATCCAGACAGACCACTTCAGGAGCTTCATGTTCTTTTGGTTGAGCAAGGCGTTGGGGGGCCAGTTGGTAGTACCAGCGTTCGAGTGTCGAGTAGGCCACACTCAATTGCTTGGCAACCGAGAGCAAATCCCGACTGCGGCACATATCCACCGCCATCTCTTGAAAAGCAGAGGTGACGGATCCTCGAGGCGGGATACCGTTCCATTCCACTGTCCATGTAAGCATACAACTAGCACAGCGCTGGCGATACACGGGAACGGATACCCAGACGGTCCCCCAAGAAGGAACGAAACGATGACGAAGAATACGCCGTCCAGGACGTGCATGGTTGGTACTGGCTCCGAGGCAGATCGGACAAAGATGACAGGCAGAATGCGGTTCCAGAACAGCGATCCAATCCGTTTCCTTTGTTTTTTCCCAATGTGTGAGATGGAATGATGGAAGTCTGATAAAGTCTGTGCTAAAATCAAGGCACAACGCAGATTTCCTCCTTTTCAGTGGTTGTCTCGACAACTCCCACGATAAAGGAACATCTGCGTTTTTTCAATGTCTAGCACGGGTTATGGTGATGAATCTTTTATTTGTTCTTTTCCCTCTTTTTTCAAAAAGCGCTCAACTCCAACAAAAAAACGCCCCTGGCCCCTGGAACGTCTTTTCCACTCGCTTTTCTTTTCCCTACACGCGCATAAGTCCCGCAATCGTCACGTGCGCCGCGCCCGCCACGCGAACAACCGGGTCCTGCCCAGTCGTGTCTACCGTCACGTACAACGTTCCCGGACGGTCGATGGCGTGGCCTTGGCCGATGACCAAATGATGCTGTTCTCCGGCAGGAAGCAGCTTTTCCAGCGCCAGATAACCTGCCAACGCGCCATTCGCGGCTCCTGTAACCGGGTCTTCCATAATTCCGATCGCCGGAGCGAAGTCGCGGGTGTACAAGTCGAAACCGCTGGACGCATCCGTCGTGAAAAGGTGCGTCGTTGTGATTCCGTGCTGTTTGTTCAGGTTGCCCAATTCGGCGAACAAAGGCTCGGCCTGGTCGATCGCCGCGCGGCTGCGGACGGGCACGAGCAGGTGCACGCCGCCAGTCGAGGCGAGCTTCAGCGGGTAGCGCTCGTCCAGATCGTCAGGGGCGATGCCGACCATCCGCGCGACGGCTTCGCGATCGAGCGCGATTTCTTTGACCGACGGCTTGATTTGCGTCATCTGCACCCGTTGCAGCCTGCCCTCCGCCGTTTCCAGCTCGACCGGAATCAGCCCTACATTTGTTTCAAAGACGATGCGGCTGCTTTTGGCAAGCCAGCCCAGCCCGGTGGCGAGCACCCACGAAGAGGCCACTGTCGCATGGCCGCAAAAGTCGATTTCGACGGTCGGCGAAAAATAGCGGATGCGAAAATCTGCCTCGGGGTGCTCGGCCGGCAGCAAAAAGGCCGACTCAGGAAGATTCAACTCATTGGCAATCTTCTGCATTTGCGGTAAAGTCAAAGTACCTGCATCCGGAACCACGCCTGCCGGGTTTCCCGCAAATGGTTCTCGGGTAAATGCGTCAACATGATAGACACGTATGTTTTTCATTCGCTTCCTCTCCCCTTTTCACCTGTGATCGCAGCTCTTGCTTCTCATCTTAGTCGGGAGAGCCGGACTTGTAAAATGAAGCTTTGGCATGTCAGACATGATAAAAACTTCATGGAAGGACGACGGCCTTGATGACGCTGTTTCAAATGGAAGTACTCATTGCGGTCATGAACACGGGCAACTTCACCCGCGCCGGGGAGCAAATCGGCCTCAGCCAGTCGGGCGTAAGCCACACGATCCGCTCTCTCGAAAAAGAGCTCGGCATCTCCCTGTTCATCCGCGAGCGCGGCGGAGTCAGGCTGACCGCTACAGGCGAGCAAATCGCCGCCTCGGCCCGGATTGTGCTGAACCAGGTCAGCCAGATGAAGCGAATCGCGGCAGAAGCGAACGGCGGCTCTCTGTCCGGGACGATTCGCATCGGGGCGTTTCCGAGCGTCTCCGTCCAGATGTTGCCCCGGCTGTTGAAGGCGCTGCACGGCTCCTATCCCGAGCTGGACACGCGGCTGTTTGAAGGCAGCTACCAGGAGATCAAAGAGTGGCTGCGCACAGGCGTCGTAGACGTTGGCTTTCTTCCCTGGCCAGATGATGAGCTGGAAGGCGTCTTGCTTTTGCACGACCCTTTGCTGGCCGTCCTGCCTGTCGGCCACTCGCTTGCGGCAGCCAAGGAGCTTGCGCTGTCCCAGTTGGCGGCTGAGCCGTTCATCATGCCGATGGCGGGCTGTGAAGCTCTGATCGGCTCGGCTTTTGCCGCCGCTAATTTGACGCCAAATGTCGCCTATGAGGTGGCGGACAACGCTACCATTCTCGCCATGGTCGAAGCCGGCGTAGGAGTGACGGTCGTGCCCGCGCTTACTTTGCCCGAGCCGCTTTCGTCCGTAGCCGCACGCGAGCTCTCGCCGCCTTTGAAACGCGAAATCGGCGTCGCCGTCCGCTCCTTGCGCGATGCCTCGCCAGCCGTCCACGCTTTTATCCAACTGGCCCAGCGCTTTTCTACCCTATCGTAAAAAGGACGTGCACTCACCTTGAAAAAATGGCCTGTACTCATTGTTGTTCTTGCTGTCGTCAGCAGCTTCGCGCTCGGCTTGAGCTTCCAGTCGCCTGCCTTGCTGCCCTACATCAACCAGAGCTTTCTGTTCGGCCTCGTCCTGTTGATGGCCGGATGTGCTGTCGTCGTGACCCGCTCCGGTTTTTTCACCATCTTTCTGCGCGGCTTCCAGCAGTTGAAAAGCTTCTTTTTCCGCAAGCCACGGCTGATGGACAGCGATCTGGTGCGGGGAGACGACCCCGTTTTTGCGCAAAAAAAAGAAGTGGCCATGCGAGCGGCAACGACCCTGTTTCTCTCCTCCGGGACCGGAATGATCGTTTTTTCGTTGGTACTTACCTGTTTCTACTATTTATAAACAGCGTTTGGCTACGGGGGAAGGACCGCTCGGTTGCGAGTGGGAAAAAGATTTTCCCCAGCAAAAAAGACGTCCGCGCTTTTCGCGACGTCTCCAGGCTGTCGATCAAGTCGGCAGCCTTTTTGCTTTGGCACTTGGCGGGGACTCGCCAGCTACTGCCCGATTTTGCTGCGATCTGACCGATTTGACGGCCCCGTTTCGGAACTCTCCCATTTTTTTATGCGGGAACTGAAAGATTGCCCGCAGCTTATCCGTCTTTACAGTGCCAAGGAGGTGGAACACATTGGATGAGCGTACGGGCGCCCGCATCGAGCAATGGTTTCACGCATACAGCCAGGACGTCTATCGCTTTCTCGTCTACTATACCGGGCGAACCGATATTGACGATCTGGTTCAGGAGACTTTTGTTCGTGCGCTGAAAGCTGTGCAACGGCGAGCGGAGATGATTGAGAATCCAAAAACGTGGCTGTTTGCCGTTGCGCGAAACGTAGCGATTGATGAAAGGCGCCGAGCCAAACTAATCGACTGGCTGCCAGATGTCTTTTTGCAGCATCTCGTTTCCCGCGATAAAACACCGGAAGAGTCACTGGAGCTAAGCGAAAACAAACGTCTGCTGTACGAGATACTCAATCAGTTGAAGCGTTCGTATCGGGACGTTTTGATCCTGCGCGGAATCAAAGGTTTGTCGAGCAAGGAGACGGCGGAGGTTTTAGGATGGACCGAAGCCAAGGTCAATCTCACTATGCACAGAGCAATGAAGGCAATTCAAAATAACATGCATGTTTCCATTGCGGAGGTGATGCACGATGCCATCACGAGATGAGCAGATCATCCTGGAAGAGCTGAATCAATTCCCGCAGCCCAGCCTGTCCCGGGAACGAAGCCAGGCGATCCTAGAAGGTGTGCGCGAAGCAGGAGGTCGACTGGAAAAAGTGAACAAACGAAAAAGGTATTACGGCTGGATGGCAAACGGGCTGATTACTTGCGGCTTGCTGCTCGTTTTTTTCTGGTTGCAACCATTTTCCGCTCCGGTTGAACAGGCGGGCCATGCAACTTTGACTCCCGAGGAGCAAACGTATTTTGCCGCTGCGCAAAAAGCCGTGCAAACAGCGAGCGGCATTGCGAAAACCTTTCCTTTTGCCGAGCTTGAAAAAGAAGCGGAATACACGATTGTGCGCGCGAAAGATTACGCAGCCATCGTGACGTTCCAGCCTGGCACGACAGAAGTTCGCACGGTCTCCGCCCAATTTGCGCTCAACGAATTGACGCCGTCCCAGCAAAAATATGCAGAAACGGCACAGCAGGCATTCCAGGAAGCTTCCCAGCAGGTTCACCTGCAAACAGCCCGGTTTTTCAAAAGCACGGGGGTGCACTATTTTTCCTTTCCGCTAGCGGACCAACAGTACGTCACCGTCGATCTTGCCACAAACAGAGTGGTTGACTTCCGTTTGCATTACAACCCGAAAGACGTAGATCCAAAAGTAGTCTCTATCGCGAAAACAGCCTTGCAGCGTTTCGCCAACGACAGCCACCTGTCCTTTTCCGAGGCCGAAAAACGGTCAGACAAAAGCGAAGAGATGTGGCTGCTCAGCAATGAACAAGGGCGCTATTCGGTGACAATCGGCGCGAAAACGGGGCAAGTGTACAAAGTGACCCATGTAACCGATGACTATCACATCAAAGCGCGCGATGAAGCCATTCCCGTGACCAGGCCGCTGATTCAAGCCATTTTTGGCGTGGACGTCAGCGGATATACGGCGCACGGCGGCAAAGACTGGGGCGGCTATGTGCTGCGAAGCCCGGGGAAACCAAGCTTCTCCATTCTCCTGCACGATCTCGATGCAGGCAATCTTTATCAAATCAGCATGGACTAAAAACGCGAGAAAGCTACGGACCCAAAATCACGGTCGGCAGCTTTCTCTTGTTTTACTTGCACGTATTTGCTCTGTTCGGGTTTAAAATGAGCGCGTCATCGCCCAGGGCAAACAGTTTTTCCAACAACGCATCCATGCCGTACTCCAGCTTGTACTCCATTTCTTCCTTATATAAAGGAAGCAAGAAGAAAGCGTGAATCCTCGTTCCGTCTTTTGCCGAAATGACGCTGACTTCTTCGGACAACTGAAACAAAATCACGCCGTTTAAGCCTGTCCCATCCGCATACGGCTCATAGTTCTCGTAGTTCGGAATCGTGTGCCCGTACCCCAGCCACGTATTGTACTGGTGCGGAAACCGCGCCATTTGCTTCATCAGCCGGATCGGCCAGTAGTTGTTTTCATCCTGCAGCGACTCTTCTGTCAGTTCCCAGGAGCCGGGCAAAAACATCATCACTTCCGCCCGATCGACCACCTCTTCCATCTGCTCCTGAATCTCATCCGGAATCGTCATCGGCAAATCGCTCATCCCGTTTGTGTACAACACCCAAAACGGCTCTTCTTCCGTAGGGCTCATCACGTTCACGTCAATATGGATAGTATCGGAAATAATCTCGTGAAAAACACTGCTGTCTCTGCCTGCAAACACCGCTTCAAAGTGGGTCACGATCTCTTCCACGTATTGCATCGGGGCGAGCGGTTCAAAAGCGGCTTGCTGGTTGTAGGTGTATATCGCCGTGCCGTCCTTTGCCTTTTCTTTGCTTTCCACACCGCCAAACAGCTTTTTGAAAAAATTCATGGCAGGTCCTCGCTCTCTTCCTGTTTTCCGTTACATCGGCAGTTTTGGCTGGTTTCGGGAGCGGGGAGCAGTGATTGGCCGATCGCTCCCCCACTTTCCTTTCAGCCCAGATCACTTTACTATATGTAAAAAAATAACTATTGTAAATAGCGAGACATAGAAGCGCTATCTCTCGCCCTTCACCACCAGCATGCGCAAAAGGACGCCCTTTTGACGAGGCGTCCTTCCCGAGTCTTTCCTTTTTCCTTATGCTTCGATCAAGTGGCACGCTACCCAATGTCCGCGCTCCGCCTCCAGCCACTTCGGCTCCTCCTCGGCGCAACGCGCGGTGGCGAGCGGGCAGCGCGTGCGGAAGCCGCAGCCGCTCGGCTTGTTCGCCGGGCTTGGCAAGTCGCCTTGCAGCACGATCCGCTCGCGCTTCACCGTCGGATCGGGGACAGGCACAGAGGAAAGCAGCGCCTGCGTGTACGGGTGGAGCGGCCGGGCGTACAGCTCGTTGCTCGCCGCCAGCTCGACCATTTTGCCCAAGTACATTACGCCGATCCGGTTGGAAATGTGCTTGACCATGGACAGGTCGTGGGCGATGAACAAATACGTAAGCCCGCGATCATGCTGCAAATCTTCCAGCAAATTGACGACTTGCGCCTGGATCGAGACATCCAGCGCCGAGATCGGTTCGTCCGCGATGATGAACTGCGGCTCGACGGCGAGCGCACGGGCAATGCCGATCCGCTGGCGCTGGCCTCCGCTGAACTCGTGCGGGAACCGCTGGGCGTGGTCTTTGTGCAGGCCGACCAGTTGAAGCAGCTCTGAGACGCGCTCCCGGCGCGAGCCTTTGGCGAGTCCATGAATGTCCAGCCCCTCGGCAATGATATCCTCGACCGTCATCCGCGGATTGAGGCTCGCCTGCGGGTCCTGGAAAATCATCTGGACATCGCGATTGAACTGGCCCACTTCTTTGCCGCGCAGTTGGTGGACGTTTTTCCCGCGGAACAGCACTTCTCCTGCCGTATTCTCATACAGCCGGATGATCGTCCGCCCCAGCGTGGATTTGCCGCAGCCGCTCTCGCCGACCAGGCCGAGCGTCTCGCCTTTTTGAATCGTAAAAGACACGCCATCTACCGCTTTCAGGTCAAAGCCAGGCCCGATGGAAAAATGCTTTTTCAAATCGCGTACATCAACTAACGCTTCTGTCATACTCCCTGCCTCCCTGCGGCGACCAATTCCTCGATGCGCGGCGCCCGCGGATCGTGCAGCCAGCAAGACGCCTGATGGCCGCACCCGAAGTCGGTTGTGACAGGCATCTGCTGGTCGCATATTTCCATGGCAAAATCACAGCGTGCTGCAAACGGACAGCCTTTTGGCGGATCAAACAAATCCGGCGGAGTTCCCTCAATCGGCACCAGCCGTTGCTTTTCTCCCTCGTCCAGCCGCGGCAGGGAGCGCATCAGGCCCCATGTGTACGGATGGCGCGGATTGGCGAACACGTCCTCGACCGTTCCGGTCTCCACGACCATGCCCGCGTACATAACGACCATCCGGTGCGCGATTTCCGCCACGACGCCGAGGTCGTGCGTAATGATGACGACAGACAGCTCCTGCTCCGCCTGCAGCCGCTTCAGCAAATCGAGAATTTGCGCCTGAATCGTCACGTCGAGCGCTGTAGTCGGCTCGTCGGCGATTACGAGGCGCGGCTGGCAGGCGAGCGCAATCGCGATCACGACACGCTGGCGCATACCGCCGCTGAACTGGTGCGGGTACTGGTCGATCCGCTTTTCCGGGTCCGGAATGCCGACCAGTCTGAGCATCTCGACGGCGCGCTGGCGCGCTTCCTCGCGCGTGACCTTCTGGCTGCGCACGAACCCTTCCACGATTTGCGCTCCGACCTTCATCGTCGGGTTGAGTGCCGTCATCGGGTCCTGGAACACCATCCCGATCTGCGTGCCGCGAATGCCCAGCAGTTCTTTTTTCGCAAGCCCGCTGATTTCCTGTCCGTCGAAAACGATGCTCCCTCCGACGATTTTGCCTGGCGGGTTGGGGATCAGTCCCATGATCGCTTGTGCGGTGACGCTCTTCCCGCAGCCGCTCTCTCCCACGATGGCGACCGTCTCTCCTTTGTCTACGTGAAAGGAGACGCCGCGCACCGCCTGCACCTCGCCACCGTAAGTCTTGAAGTTGACGCGCAGGTTGTCGATCATAAGCAGATGCTGATTCATCGTCATTTCCTCTCCCTCCCTCATCAGTCGCGCAGGCGCGGATCGAGCGCATCCTGCAAGCCGTCGCCAAATACGTTAAAAGCGAACATCACAAGCGAGATCATGAGCGCCGGGAAAAACAACCGCCACCAGTCTCCGGTCAAAATGACGCCCAGCCCGTCGTTGGTCATCGTCCCCCAGCTCGCCACAGGCGCTTGCACGCCCAGTCCCAAAAAGCTCAAAAACGACTCGGCAAAAATCGCGGACGGAATGGTAAAGGTCAAGTTTACGATAATGACGCCAAACGTGTTCGGAATCAAATGCTTGAGCAAAATCCGGTTGAATTTGGCCCCGAGCACTTGCGCAGCCAAAATGAACTCCTGGTTTTTCAACTGCAAAATTTGCCCGCGCACGAGCCGCGCCATCCCGACCCAGCCGGTGGCCGACAGCGCGATGATGATCGTCAACATGCCCGGCTCCATGACCACCATCAGCAAAATGACGACCAACAAATACGGCAAGCCGTACAGCACTTCAATGATGCGCATGATGATCGTGTCGATGCGGTCGCCGCGTTTGCCGCGCCCGGCCATGTAGCCGGCGATCCCGCCGACCGTCACCCCGATGACGAGGTCGATCAGCGCAGCGACTACCCCGATCGTCAAGGAAATTCTCGCTCCGTACCACGTCCGGGCGAACATGTCCCGGCCGAGTTCATCGGTGCCAAACCAGTGCTCTGACGACACGGGCTGATTTTTCGTCAGCAGGCTTTGATCCGAGTAGCTGTACGGGACGAGGCTCGGTCCGATAATCGCCATCGCCACGAGCGCGACGATAATGAACAGCCCGAGCATTGCCAGCTTGTTTTTCGCCAGCTTGCGGATGACTTGCTGTCCGTTGCTCAGGCTCGGCCGGGCAATGACGTTCGCCTGCACATTTTTGGTCAGCGGCCGAAATAACGGGTCTACTCTTTGTTCCATCGCCACAGGCTATCTCTCCTTGTTGGTCAGCTTGATACGCGGGTCGATCAGCGTATATGCGATATCGATCAAAAAAATCGTCACGATCAAAATCGCGCTGTAAAAAATGGTCGTCCCCAAAATGACGGGATAATCGCGGTTAAAAATGCCGTCTACGAAATATTTCCCGATGCCGGGAATCGCAAAAATTTTCTCGACGACAAACGTTCCGGTAATCAAGGAAGCGATCAACGGGCCGAGAAACGTCACGACAGGCAAAATCGCGTTGCGGATTCCGTGGCGCAGCACGATGATGAACATCGGAATGCCTTTCGCTTCCGCTGTGCGGATGTAGTTCTGGTTCATCACTTCAATCATGCTGGCCCGCATATACCGCGTAATGACGGCGACCGGACCAAACGCGAGGGCAAGCGACGGCAGCACGGTATGCATCCACGTGCCCCATGTCGCCACCGGAAAAACCGGGAGCTTGATCGCAAAAAAGTTGATGAGCAGCGGCGCCATAATAAAGCTCGGAATCGCTACCCCGAGTACTGCCAGGGCCATCGCCACGTAATCCAGCCACTTGTTGCGGTTGAGCGCCGCCACGATGCCAAACGTGATCCCGAACACGAGCGCAATCAGGATCGCTTGCGCCCCCAGCCAGGCCGAAGCGCCAAAGCCGTCGGCGATCATGTCATTGACGCCGCGCGAGTCCGACTTGATCGACGGCCCCAGATCGAGCAGCAGCAAGTTTTTCAAATAGAGCACGTATTGGACGGGCAACGGCTGATCGAGATTGTACTTTGCCCGCAGGTTGTTCAAAATCTGCTCCGGCAACTGATCCGACTCGGAGGCGAACGGATTTCCCGGAATGGCATGCATCAAGGAAAAAGTCAGCGTCACGATGATCCAAAGCGTGACGATCATCATCAAAACGCGTTTCACCAGGTAGTTTGACATGGAGTTCCTCCTCGTTTATCTGGCCAGCTCGTAAATGGCGTGGGCGTATATCGCCATCGCCCGCAGCAGGTCGTCGATCTCGACGTATTCATCGATCAGGTGCGCAGTCGATTCCTTGCCTGGAAACAACGGCCCGAAAGCTACGCCATACGGCATGATTTTCGCGTAAGTCGCACCGCCGGACGACAGCAGCGTAGCGGGCTGGCCTGTATGCTCCTCGTACACCTTGGACAAGGTTTGAATGACAGGGTGGTCTTTCGGCACGTAGTGCGACTTCGAGGTGCGCAGACTATCAATCGTCCAGCCCAGCTCCGCTACCCGTTTTTTCAGCTTTTCCACGTACTCCTCACAGGAGATAGTCGCGGGATAGCGGATGTTCAGGCGAACGCTGCCCCCGTCCGTCTCGCTGTAGCGCAAAATCCCTGCGTTGACGGTCAGCTTGCCGGATACGTCGTCCTCGCAAGCGAGCTGCAAACGTTGCCCGTAATAGTCTTCGTGAATAATGTCTGACAAGAGCGAAAGAAACGAAGAGGCAGAACCTTCAAACGACCGCTCCCGCAAGAAACAGGCGAGCAGCGTTCCCGCGTTGACGCCTTCTTCTGGCGCCATGCCATGCGCGGGCTTTCCGGCCACGGTGAACTTCAGCCTGTCTGGCGCAAGCTGCTCCATCCGCCCGCTTGTCGCTTTTTCCTGCAAAAATTGTTCCCACTGCGACGCAAGCTGCGCCAAAGCGAGCTGCTCCCCAGCCGCAGCCCCGAGGCAAACGACAGCCTCCGCCTTGTCCGGCACGCTGTTTCCTTGATCGCCGGAAACAAACGACAGGAGCCGCAAGCGCCCCTCCCCGTCTGCACTCCCTTGCGTGGGAGCGATGGTGAGGGTCGGGTTGATCTGGCCTTTTTCCGCATGGGTCATCGGAAAGGACGAATCCGGCGAAAAGCCGATCGGCGGCACGCGGTCGTGCTCCATGAAGTGCTTCATGCACAGCCAGCCGCTCTCTTCGTCTGTCCCGATAATCAGCCGCACCCGTTTTGTGAGCGCCAGCCCGGAATCGCGCACCAGCCGAAGCGCATAGTAGGCGGCCAGAGCCGGCCCTTTGTCGTCGAGCGCCCCTCTGGCGTACAGGCGGCCATCGCGAATGGTCGGCTCAAAGGGCGGAGTCGTCCAGCCCTCGCCAACGGTGACGACGTCGATATGGACGAGCACGCCGACTTCCTCTTCGCCGTCGCCAAGCTCAATCGTGCCCGCGTAGCCGTCGAGATTTTTCGTCCAAAAGCCGTCCTGCGCCCCGCGCGCAAGCAGCGACTCCAGCGCCGCCGCCACCCCTTCCCCGAACGGCTTGCCTGCGGTTGCGGTCGTCATATCTTCAATGCTGTTGATCGAAAGAAATGCCTTCACGTCTTCGACAAACGCTGCTTTTTGTAACAACGCCTGCTCTTTCCAGTACTCGCTCATTTTTGTCCACCTGCTTTCCTCTGCTGCAGGAAGGCCAGAAACGATTCGCCCTTGGCGGAAATCTGGCTTCCCTGCCTTCCTTTTCCTACATGGATCAGCTCGTCTTGCTGCATGAGCTTCAAGCGGTAGCGAAGCTGTTGCGACGAAAGCGCCACACCGCGCTCGCCAAGCTGCTCCATCAAGGAGTAACGGCCGCCGCTGCCCGCTCCCAGCTCCTGCAAAATCGCGATGATCTCCTGCAAAAAGCCTCGCCGCGCGTACTCGGCGCGTATCGGCTCGAACCATTCCTCCAGCCCGTCTGTTGCCAGCGGCACTTCCGGCACTTCGCTTAAAAACGGCAAATGATGCACATACGCTTCTTCCTCGACGACATGCGCCAAATACTCGATGACGTTTTCCAGCTCGCGAATGTTGCCGGGCCAATCGTACTCCACCAGCGCCTTCATCGCTTCGCGCGTCAGGGTGAACGGCGGGCGCCGCAAGTCGAGCGAGTATTTTTTCACAAACTGCTGCACCAGCCACGGGATGTCCTCCCTGCGCTTGCGCAGCGGCGGCAAATGAATCGGCAAGATGTTCAGCCGGTAGTACAAATCCGCGCGGAAGGAGCCTTCCGCCACCATTTTCTGCAAGTCCTGGTTGGTGGCTGCGACGACGCGAATGTCCGTCGGAATGACTTTGCTGCCTCCGACGCGCATGATCTGGCGCTCCTGCAACACCCGCAGCAGCCGATTTTGAATCGCTCCGCTGGCATCGCCAATCTCATCGAGAAAAATCGTTCCTTTGTGGGCCAGCTCAAACCAGCCGATATGGCCGCCTTTTCGCGCCCCCGTAAACGCTCCTTCCTCGTAGCCGAACAGCTCGCTTTCCAAAAGCGATTCGGAAATCGCCGCGAAGTTGACGCCGACAAACGGTTCGCGCCTGCGCGGGGAGGCGTTGTGGATAGCCTGGGCGAGCAATTCCTTTCCGGTTCCCGTCTCGCCGAGCAAAAGCACCGTCGAATTGCTCCGGGCAATTTTTTTGGCGATCTGGATCACCTTTTGCACAGAGGGGCTCTCGCCGTAAATATCCTCGAACTGGTATTTGGCAACCAGCCCTTTGCTGTACAGGCGCAGGCGGTAATCGTGCTCCAGCTTTTCGATTTCCGCCGCTTTGCGGAACAAGAGCAGGCTCCCTAAAAAGCTGCCCTCCATGACAATGTGCATCTTGCGGAAAAAGTAGGTTTTGTTCGCCCAATCTACCAGCACGTCCTCGTTTTCTTCACACTGCCGGATCAGCTCGTAAAAGTCAGACGGAAGACAGTCGGCTGCGCGCTCTCCTACCGCTTGCCTGCCTTCCAGGTGCAGCGACTCGATCGCTTTTTGATTGATGAAGCGAATCCGTTCCTTTTCATCAAAAGCGATGATCGCATCCTCGATCCGGTTGACGATCGCTTCCAAGTATTTGCTCAAAAGGTGCGCGTGCTGAATCTCGTTGTTCAGCTCTTTCGTGATGTAGACCAAAGATTGCATGGCTCGCGCCGTCACCTTTTGGAAATTTCCACTGTCAAAATGCGAGTAGATGGCCATCCAGGTGGACAGGTCAATAATCCGGAACCCGATGTCGACCACTTTGCGGATGTTCGGCGGGACGTGCTCCGCTTCGCCAGGCGTGACCGCGATTTCGATATCTGCCGGGTATTCCGCCCCCGGGTAATACGGGTACAGCTCGAAATCCATGCCCGACGCCCGCAGCAAATCCACGTTTTCCTCGGCGGTTTCCTTCGTATCGCTGACCAGAAGCACCTTGACTCCCTTCGGAATTTCCAGCATGCCGCGCAAATTGTGATACGGCAGCATGCGCTTGGCGATGAGAATGCCGGAATCGCCAGGCAGGTACGGTTCTACCAGCGGCACGATGCTTTTCGTGGACACCACCACCAAAGCCCCCGGTGTAATCGGTCGAAACGGAAGCTGATCGACGCGGATCGCTTCCACATGGATGTCTTCAGATATCCCCAATTCGTGGCATTGACTGACGACGGATTGCAGAAACTCGTCCATTTTCGCAACAAACGTAATCGTTTTTTTCGCCATGACACTCGCTCCAAGATGTAGTGTGAAGACAAGAGCACAAGATTCCCTTGCGCTCCTGTCTTTCGTCTATTCTACTATTTCTTTCCGATCTCTACCCATTTGTAGTCAAGTGTCCCTACTGGATGGCGAATGATGCCTTTCACATTCGGCTGGTCCATGAATACTTTTGTGCTGAAATAGATTGGCACAAGCGGCATGTCTTCCATGAAGATTTTTTCTGCGTCGTGCATCAGCTTGAAGCGCTCGGTTTCGTTTGCGGTGTTGCGGATTTTTTCTACCAGGGCGTCGTACTCTTTGTTGCTGTAGTTGATGCGGTTTCCAGGGTGATCGGTGACGAACAGCTCCAGGTAGTTGACCGGATCGCCGTAATCGGCCGGAATGGTGGAACGGGAGAATTGCAGCTTGCGAGCGCGCTGCTCATCGAGGAAAACTTTCCACTCTTTGTTTTCCAGCTTCACGTCTACGCCGAGGTTTTTCTTGTACATTTCTTGCAAAACTTGCGCGATAGCTTTGTGCGCGTCGCTCGTGTTGTAGGTCATGGTTACAGGCGGCAAAGTTGTCCAGCCTTCCTCTTCCATCCCTTTTTTCAACAGGGCTTTTGCCTGTTCAATGTCGTTGTCCTTGATGAAATCTCCGCCTTTTTCGCGGAAGTCTCCGCCTTCCGGCTCAGGGAAGCCGAATGGCACGTGCGCGAGTGCTGGCGCCTGCTTGCCTTGGACTACGTTGTCGATCAGTGTCTGGCGGTCGATTGCCAGGGCGAACGCTTTGCGGATGTTGACGTTGTTAAACGGCGGCATTTCGGTGTTCATCCGGTAGTAGTAGATGGCTGCCTCGGATTCTACCTTCGCTTCGCCGGAGTCGATCAGCTTTTTCTTCAGGTCGTTCGGCACAGTCTGGATCATGTCCAACTGTCCTGTCGAGTACATCTGGTATTGCGTGTTCTCGTCGTTGACCATTACCCAGTCGATCCCCGCGTATTTGACGGAGTCGCGATCCCAGTAGCCGTCGTTTTTCACCAGCTTGACGGACTGGTCATGCACCCAGTCTTCCATTTTGAACGGGCCGTTGGTCACGATGCTCGAAGCGTTCTCAGCCCATTTCGGATTGCTTTCCACCACTTTTTTGTTCACCGGGAAGAAAGTCGGCTGCGTGAGGATGTGCAGGAAGAAGCCTGCCGGCGCTTTCAGATGCACTTCCAGCGTCTTTTCGTCCACCGCTTTTACTTTCACGCCGTCTGCGGTTCCGGTTCCTTTGTTGTACTCTTCCGCGCCCTCGATGTAATACGCGAGGAAGGCAGACGGGAACGCGTTGTTCGGGTCGACGATGCGCTTGAAGGCGAACTCGAAGTCTTGCGCAGTAACCGGATCGCCATTGGACCATTTGCTGTCGCGCAGCGTAAACGTGTACGTCTTCCCGTCTTCGCTCACGGACCATTTTTCCGCCATGGCAGGCTGTGGCTTGTGGTCTTTGTCCAGACGTGCCAGACCTTCCATCGTCGCGTTCAGCACTTCATTGGAGGTGCTGTCGAAGCCTTTTGGCGGATCGAGGGATGGTGGTTCTGTCTTCAGATTGAGCTTCAGCCGCGCTGTCGCGTCAGCTTGTCCACCCGCATCGCCTGTTGGCTGGGCGGCAGGAGCAGTTCCTTCTCCCGTCTTAGCCGGAGCTGCCGACTGACTACAACCTGTCACGGCCAGAACCGCGACAAGAGCCGCCGTGCTGAGCAGCTTCCATCCTTTTTGCAACTTCATTTGGTGTGACCCCCTTCTTCTTTTGCAAAATCTTTATAGATAAACGGCAACGATCAGGAAGCTGCCGCTTATACCCCTAAGACCACGCTAGTTTTGGTCAGCAAAAACGGCGTTTCGATTCGGCCCACGACGTTTCCGCTCATGTTTTTGATCGGCGGATTCGTATATTCCGCGAGCGCTTCAAGCGGGCCGTCCGTGCCGATTCCGAGCTGACGGAGAACCTCGTTCACGACCGGATTGATCGCGCGCGGGCCGCCATCCTCGATTTTGACCGCGATGCCAAGACCTGTTTGGCGATCGCCCAGGCAGTAGACGGACTCGGCGCCTGCCTTGCCGACGATGCGCCCGGCAAAAGCGGTCATCAGATCGGTGCAATAGCGGTTTTCGCCCCCGACCATTTCGGGATGGGCGGTCATCGCTGCGGTAATTCTTTCTACCGCTTTGCGGCGCTCCGGATTGGCGATCACCTCTGGCTTGGCCAGCTTGGCAAAAGCCCAGGCGTAGTGGGCGAGCGGCAACTGATGAACAGGGACGCCGCAGCCGTCCACCCCGAGATTAATCTTCTCTTTCGGATAGCCGGTGATGTCTTCCACTACATCGAGAATCCGCTGCTGCACCGGATGCTCTGGCAGATGGTACGTCGTGACATCTTCGCCCATGTGCGTCGCAGTCGCGATCATCCCCGAGTGCTTCCCGGAGCAGTTGGAAAATACCGGCGTGAGCGGCTTGCCCTCCCGGATCAGCTCCTTGTAGCTCTCCTCGTGGCGTGGGACGTGTGTCCCGCACTGCAAGGTCGCTTCCGGCTGGCCTGCGCGCGCCAGCATCGACAGCGCACGGGTGCGGTGGCGCGGCTCTCCGCTGTGGGAGGCGCAGCAAAGCGACAGATCGGCTGGCTCAAATCCAAAACGGTCCGCAGCCCCCGTCTCCACAACCGGAATCGCCTGCAACGGCTTCATGCTCGATCGGGCATATGTCATTCGGTGTGGATCGCCGAATGAGTAAAGCAATGTTCCTGCAAAATCCACAACCGCAATGTGACCAAGGTGAGAGCTTTCCACCTGTTCCCCCCGGTACACGTTGGCAACTACATTCATAACAAAGTCTCCTTTTGGCGAGTAAAGTTGGAATGTTTGTACCTCTTCTCTAAAGCAAGATGCGTGCCAACGTCTGAAAATTACACTCAAAGGCGAATTTTCTGCAAGTTTATCGCTGTAACGAGATAATAAAGAAGCCAGTTCGCGGCATGAACTGGCTATCCTATCAGACTTAATAGGTTGCTTATTTACAGTAATAGGTTGGCTCATTTTCGTTCCCACAAAAAAACACCCCTTTTCTTTTGGTTCGCCAGAAATAGGGTGTCGCTATTGGTTCGCTACTTTACGCTTTTGCCACTCGCTGCAGATCGGCCTCGACCATCATGTGAATCAGCTCGGCCAGCTTTGTCTTCGGTGCCCAGCCCAGCTTGCGCTTCGCTTTTTCCGGATTGCCCAACAGGACGTCGACTTCTGCCGGGCGGTACAGGTCTGGATCAATCACCAAATAATCCTGATAGTTCAGCCCGACGTAGTCAAAGGCGATTTTGCACATGTCCTCGACCGTCGATGTTTTTCCGGTCGCAATGACGTAGTCGTCCGGCTTCTCCTGTTGCAGCATGAGCCACATCGCCTCTACGAAATCGCCTGCAAAGCCCCAGTCGCGCTTCGCCTGGATGTTGCCCAGCCGCAGCTCTTTTTGCTTGTTCGCGACGATGCGGGCGACGGCGTGCGTCACTTTTCGGGTCACGAACTCAAGCCCGCGCAAAGGCGACTCATGGTTGAACAAAATGCCGTTGCAACTGTACATTTGGAAGCTTTCGCGATAGTTTTTCGTCATCCAGTACCCGAACAGCTTGGATACGGCGTAC
The DNA here is from genome assembly GCF_058788915.1 of Brevibacillus sp. FW301-21C12A. Taxonomy (NCBI): domain Bacteria; kingdom Bacillati; phylum Bacillota; class Bacilli; order Caryophanales; family Paenibacillaceae; genus Brevibacillus; species Brevibacillus sp. FW301-21C12A. The sequence continues at coordinate 167,014 of NZ_JBYTBG010000006.1, read as the reverse complement.
GGACTGCGCGGATAAAAAGGCGTTTGCTCCGATTGTTGCGGCTCCTGGATCAGCCCGTACAGCTCGCTGGAGGAGGCCTGGTACATTTTGATTGCCGGATTCGTCTCGCGGATCGCCTCCAGGACGTGCAAAACCCCCATCCCGGTCGACTGCGCCGTCAAAATCGGCTGCTCCCACGAGGAGCCGACAAAGCTTTGCGCCGCCAAGTGGTACACTTCGTCAGGCTTCGTCGTCTTGAGCGCCCTCGTCAGGGACGCCAGATCCAAAATGTCGCCGTCCTTGTACTCCACCTCGTCGGCGATGCCCAAATACTCCAGCCGCCAGCGGTCCACGGTGCTGCGGCGCGGTACCAGTCCGACCACGCGATAGCCTTTCTCCAGCAAAAATTTTGCCAAATACGCGCCATCCTGCCCGGTGACTCCTGTAAGGAAAGCGGTTTTCATCAGCCACATCTCCCCTCGTTGCCATAGCAGCGAGCCGACTGCCTCCCGCCATCGAAAAGCGCACGGCGTCGGCCTTGCTGGCTCCTGTGCTGTCCAGCACGGCAATTTTCGCACTGTTTTATTTATATGCAAACCGGCTGGCAAATGTTTTGCGCCTCTTCCCATAGCCAGCTTCGGGCAAGCCCCTGACGGCCGCAGCCGAAAGCAATTTTGCCAAGAAGCCTTCACTCCCCTCCCCGCCCGGTAATATCTTAAAGCAACGACCAGCATTTTTCGGTGGGAGTGAAGACAACCATGACAACAGATTGGCGGGTACATTATACACGCTGGAACGAATATTCAGACCTGGAACCTGAGCTTCGCCGCCAGCTCGAACAGTTGGCAGGCGACGAAAAAAAGCTGGAGGACTGCTTTTACAAGCCGATTGCCTTCGGAACGGGTGGCATGCGCGGCGTCATGGGTCCGGGAATCAACCGGATCAACGTGTACACGATCCGCAAAGCTACCGCTGGTCTTGCCCTGTACCTGCTTGAACAAGGGACAGACCCGGCCGCGCAAAAGGTGGCGATTGCCTACGACTCGCGCGCCGATTCGTACACATTCGCCCTGGAGACGGCAAAAGTGCTCGGACATTACGGCCTGACAGCCTGCCTGTTCGAGCAACTGTGCCCGACGCCGCTGCTCTCGTTTGCTGTACGCCACCTGGGAGCGAGCGCAGGGGTCGTCATCACGGCGAGTCACAATCCGCCCGAATACAACGGCTACAAAATTTACGGAGCGGACGGGGGCCAAATCCCGCCGGAAGCAGCGGCGCGGATTTTTGCCAAAATCGAGGAAGCCGGAGACGAACTGCGAATCGGCACGAGCGAAGTGAGTGCGCTCATCAACAACGGCCTGCTGCAGATGATCGGGGACGAAGTGTTTGCCGCCTACATGGCCTGTCAAAAACAGTTGCGCCTCCCCGCCGCCGAGCTTGCCCTCCGCACGCACCAGCCGCGAATCGTCTTTTCCCCCCTGCACGGCACGACCCTCGCGCCGATCACGCAAGGCTTGCAGGCCTTTGGCTTTACGCAGGTCAAAGTCGTCTCGGAGCAGGCTAAGCCTGATCCGCTGTTTCCCACGGTCGCCACGCCCAATCCGGAAGAGCCGGAAAGCTTCCGGCTGGCGCTGATGCAGGCACGCAAAAAAGGCGCAGACCTCATCATCTGCACCGATCCCGATGGAGACAGGCTGGGGGTGGCGATCCGGACAGGGCCGAACCAGCATCTCATCCTGAACGGAAATCAGACAGGCGTCTTGCTGCTCGACTATCTTTTGTCGCAAGAAAAGCAGGCGGGGACGCTGCCGGCCCAGGCTGCCGTCGTGAAAACCGTCGTCACCTCGGAAATGGTTCGGGCGATCGCCTCCGACTACGGAGTCGCCACAATAGATACGTTGACCGGGTTCAAATACATCGGCGAAAAAATTCACGAGTTCGCGCAAAGCGGCGCGCATGCGTTTTTGTTTGGGCTGGAGGAAAGCTGCGGCTACTTGCGCGGCGATTTTGTCCGGGACAAAGACGCGGTGCAGGCAGCCTTTTTGCTGGCGGACGCGTGTGCCTGCCAGCTCGCGCAAGGCTCCAGCCTGCACCGGCGTTTGCAGGAGCTGTACGAAACGTACGGCTACTTCCGGGAGGACCTCGTTTCCATCACGTATCCGGGCAAAGCCGGAATGGAGACGATGACCGCCATCCTCGCCGCTCTGCGCAGCAAGCCGATGGCATCTGTCGAAGGACATCGCGTCAGCTCGATTGACGACTATTTGCACGGCAAGCGCTGGCTGTCGGCGACGAACGAATCGGAGCCTTTGCCCTTGCCCGCAAGCGATGGCTTGAAGTACACCCTGGGCGAGCACGGCTGGTTTTGCATCCGCCCCTCTGGCACGGAGCCGAAAATCAAGCTTTATTTTGGCGTGAAAGACACATCAGAGAAAGCTGCGCTGCAATCGCTGGCGGACATCAAAAAAGCGGTTCTTGCCTATCTCGAGCAGCTTTTGCCCGCCTAGATTTCCAGCCAGGGGCCTGTTCCGTGCGGATGGCCCCCTCCGGCAGCGCCGTAGCTTGGCGGATGGTAGGCTGCTTCCGGAGTAAGCTCGGCAAAGCCGGATCGCGCAAGCAAATCACGGCGAACAAAAAAGGCGTTCACCCCGCGCGAGTCCGTCCCGATGAGCGCATAGCCGAGCTTTTTCCCCAATTCGGCCAAGGAAGTCAGGCTCGCGCCAAAATAGGTGGTCCCTTTCCACGAAAACGCCGGATCGTAGGCGACCACCCGTTTTTGCGGCGGAGGAAAAGACGCGTTGTATTCGATAATCACCACTCGCGGCTTGTAGGCGTGCAGCGCTTTCCACACCCAGTAATCAATCCCGTCCAGATCAATCGTCAGCAAATCAAATTCTGGCGGAACCTGCAAGCGGGCAAACAGGGCCGCGATGTTTTCCATCGTGATGAACGCCTGATGAGTAGCTACCTGGGGATAGACGGCGTAATTTTGCTGCAAGTACAGATGCTTGAGCGGGTGCCCCTCCAGCAGAATCCCGGACCAGTTGTGCACGCAGGCCAGATTGCGAGACATGCATTCCTCGCCCGTCTCGACGCCAAATTCAACAAAAAACCGATTCGTCGTCCCGATTCTGGAAAACAGTTCCTCGACGATGCCGTCTTCGCCGTTTTGTGAGAAAATTCGCTTTTCATAGCGATTGATGGAGTCCATCTCGGTTGTGCACCTCCCTTTTGGCGCTCTTTTCTTCATCGTATTTGGGATGCGGCCAAAAGGCTTAGTCATTTGCTCCCCTTGTTCCATAAAAAGGCGTACAGCACCTGCCCTTCCTTTTTCATGCGCCCTGCAAACTGTCGAGCCGCAAAAGACATTCGCCGTGCCAGCCTGTGCATGTTTTTACTATATATAAAGCATCTGCTTTCTCGCTTTTCAGGCGGTTCGCCTGTATTCGCCAAACCATCACGAACAAGGGGGGACGCCTCTTGAAAGCTTTGATTACAGGCATTACCGGTTTTGCCGGCAGCCATTTGGCAGAGTACCTGCTCGCGCGAGGCGACGTCGAAATCTACGGAACCTACCGGGCACGCAGCCGGATGGACCATATCGCGCATATTGTGGATCACATCCGGCTCGTGGAATGCGAGCTGCAAGACCGCGAAGCTGTCGAACAGACGATTGCCCAGATCAAGCCGGAGCATATTTACCACCTCGCTGCCCAAAGCTTCGTCCCCGCCTCCTGGAGCTCTCCTGCCGAAACGTTAATGAACAACATCGTCAGCCAACTGCACATTTTTGAAGCGGTCAGAGCGGCGGATATCCCGTGCAAAATCCAGGTGGCATGCTCCAGCGAGGAATACGGCCTTGTCTATCCGGAAGAATTGCCCGTGCAAGAAACGAACCCGTTGCGCCCGCAAAGTCCGTACGCCGTCAGCAAGATCGCGCAGGACTTTCTCGGCTACCAATATTATCAAAGCTACGGGATGTCCATCGTTCGCACCCGCACCTTCAACCATACGGGTCCGCGACGAGGAGAGCGGTTTGCCACCTCGAACTTCGCCAAACAAATTGCCCAGATCGAGCTCGGCTTGCAGCCCCCGCACGTGTACGTAGGCAATTTGCAAGCGAGGCGCGACTTTACCGACGTGCGCGATGTCGTCAAAGCGTACTGGCTCGCACTGGAACGGGGCGTGCCCGGAAGTGTCTACAACATCTCTTCGGGAAGCACGCGCACCATCCAAGAAGTGCTGGATACGCTGCTTTCCTTTACCTCTGCTCCCGTCCAAATTTTGGTCGATCCAAAACGGCTGCGGCCTTCTGACGTGGAGGTCTTGCTCGGCGACGCTACCGCTTTTTGCGAGCAGACGGGCTGGAAGCCGGAAATCCCCTTCCGCCAGACGATGCGCGACCTGCTGCAATACTGGCGGGACACGCTGCAAGCCCAAGCGCGAAAAAAGGGGGAAGGCTGATGGGACATCCGGACCTGCCGCTGGTCAGTGTCATTACCCCTTCGTTCAACCAGTCCGCTTTTATCCGCAAGACCATCGAAAGCGTTTTGAGCCAGGACTATCCGAACATCGAGCACATCGTCGTCGACGGCGGCTCTACCGACGGCACGCTGGAAATTTTGCGGGAGTACGCGCATCTGGGGGACCGCCTCCGCTACATTTCCGAGCCGGATCGCGGTCAGTCGCACGCGATCAACAAAGGCTTGGCGATGGCGAACGGTCAGATCATCGGCTGGTTGAACTCCGACGACAAATACATGCCGGGCGCCGTCGCAAAAGCGATCAACGCCCTGACAGCCCATCCGCACTGGGCCATGGTTTACGGCAACGCCCTGCACATCAACGCCGAGGACAAGATCACCAGTGTCTACCCGACGAAGCCGTTTTCCCGGCAGGCGCTGTTTCTGTTTTGCATCATCTGCCAGCCGTCCGCTTTTATCCGCAAAGAGGTGTTCCAGGCGGTCGGAGGCGTGGACGAAAATTTGCACTATTGCATGGATTACGATTTATGGATGCGCATTTCCAAGTCGTACGCGGTCGGCCACATCCAGGACTTTCTCGCCGCCTCCCGCCTGCATCCTGCCTGTAAATCTATCGCGCTGGAGGTCGATCTGGGCCTGCCGGAAATTTTGCTGGCCAGCGTCCGCCACTTCGGCACAGTCGCCAACCATTGGCTGTACCATTTTCTCACCCACTACCCTGACAAGGGCGTGTTCTGGTACCTCGACCTGTTCAAAAGCCACCGGGTTTTCGGCGACACGCCGATTCTCGTGGACAGCAACCGCCATTCTTCTTACTGGGTTCCGCCGCGCTACCGGCTGCACCTGCACGTCGATCCGGCCGAGCCGATGCACGCGCTGGTCATCAAAGGCGTAAACCTGTTGTTCAACCAGCCCGTTCATGTGCACGTCATGGTCAACCAGACGCCCGTTGCCCATCACGTCATTCCGGCCGGGCCGTTCGAAACGAGCATCCCGTTTCCCGTCAAGGAGCCAAACTCGGTCGTCGAGCTTGTGTGCAGCCGCCAGCAAGCGCTCCCGGAAAGCGAAATGGCGGCGAGCATCGGTACCGTCAGCTTTCAGGTGCAAAACGTAGTGCCGCTCTCCGCGCAGGAGTACCAGTTTTATTTGCAGTACAAAAAAAATCCCCGGGATGTCGCTGGCTGGCTGTTGAAAAACAGGAATCCAGTCCCTTCGTTGTGACCACATCCGCGAAAAGGAAGGTGTTGCTTTCATGAATCTGTCGGACAAACGAATCGTCGTTACCGGCGGAGCAGGCTTTCTCGGAAAGCATGTGCTAAGCCAGTTGCAAGCCCGGCACTGTCAGCATGTGTTCGTGCCGAGAAGCCGCGACTTTGATTTGCGCAAAGAAGACGACATCGTCCACATGTTGCAAACTTTTGCCCCGGACATCATCATCCATCTCGCTGCTGTCGTAGGAGGGATTGGCGCCAATCAAAAAAACCCCGGCAAATTTTTTTACGACAACCTGATGATGGGCACCCAGCTCATGGAGCAAGCGAGGCTGTTTGGCGTGAAAAAGTTTGTCGCCATCGGGACGATCTGCTCCTACCCGAAGTTTGCGGCCGTCCCTTTTCGGGAGGAAGACTTGTGGAGCGGCTACCCGGAGGAGACGAATGCCCCGTACGGCCTGGCGAAAAAAATGATGCTGGTGCAATCGCAGGCGTATCGCGAGCAGTACGGCTTCAACTCCATTTACTTGCTGCCCGTAAACCTGTACGGTCCCCACGACAACTTCGATCTGGAATCATCGCACGTCATTCCGGCCATCATCCGCAAATGTCTGGAAGCCAAGGAACAGAACAGAGACGAGATCGTGCTCTGGGGCACGGGCAACGTCACCCGCGAGTTTATTTATGTAGAGGATGCCGCACGCGCGATCGTGCTCGCCACACAGCACTACGACTCCTCTGATCCGGTCAACATCGGCTCTGGCGAGGAAATGACGATTCGCGAGCTGGCCGAAACGATTCAAAAGCTGTGCGGGTACGAAGGCCGGATTGTGTGGGATGCAAGCAAGCCCGACGGACAGCCGCGGCGAAAGCTCGCGACAGATAAAGCGACAGCCGCGTTCGGTTTTACCGCCTCCACTCCGCTGCTCTCGGGCTTGCAGCAGACGATCGACTGGTACCGCCGGCACAGGCGCGACGAAGAGGTGAAGACACTGTGAAAATCGGAGTGAACCTGCTTGCCTGCATTCCCGGAAAAATCGGCGGCATGGAGCAGTACGTGCGCAACCTGCTGGCCTACTCCATCCAAAGCGGCGATCAAAACCAGTGGTTCTTGTTTTTGACCAAGACCAACTACCACACCTTTCCCAACCATCCGAAAATCCAGAAGGTGATGATGCACGACCACATTGATGCGCACAAGCAGTTCCACAGTTGGATTCGCGGCCTTCGCCTCGATCTGTGGTTTTGCCCGCTCTTGGTGTTGAACCCGTTTGACGTCTCCATTCCGAGCGTCATTAACATTCCCGACATCCAGCACGAGTTTTACCCGCAGTTTTTCGACGACAACTCCTTGCAGTGGCGCAAGTCGACCTACCAATCGTCCGCGCTGAAAGCCAATGCGGTGCTAACTCTGTCGGAATACTCGCGGGAGAGCATCGTCGCCAAATTCGGGGTTCCGGCGAATCGCGTGCACGCCATCCATCTCGACTCTGCGCATGAGTTCACCCTGCCGTTCCACGAGACGAAAAATCAGCTTGTCCGGCATAAATACAAGCTGCCTGCGCATTACGGCTTTTATCCGGCCAACACGTGGTGGCACAAAAACCACGTCTCGCTGCTGCAGGCACTCGCCTATTTGCGCGACGAGCACAAGCTCAAAATCCACATGGTGTTCACCGGAGCGCCGCAGGAAGCGCACGGGCAGGTCATGGCGACGATCAACCAGCATCAACTGTCCGACCAGATTACGTGGCTGGATTACATTTTGCAGGAGGAAATGCCGTATTTGTTCCGCAACGCGAACTTCCTCTGCTTCCCGTCCTTGTTTGAAGGCTTCGGAATCCCGCTCGTTGAGGCGATGCGGACCGAGCTGCCGATCATCTGCTCGAACAACGGCAGCATTCCCGAGATCGTCGGAGACGCCGCCTTGACATTCGACCCGGTTTCTCCCGAAGACATCGCCAGAAAAATGGTCGAAGTGCAAAACGAGGAAGTGCGCTCTGGGCTCATCGCCAAAGGATTGCAGCAAGCGAGCAAGTTTTCCTGGTCCAAATGCGCGCAGCAGACACTCGCTGTCTTGCACCAGGTGGCAGGAAAATAACGCAATCACGAAAGGAGCATGCTCATGTCACGTATGGACGAAATCCGGCGGGTGTGGCAACAGGAGTTGCGCATTCCCTTTCCCCTCACCGCTCAGGAGACGTGGGATTTCTGGCTGCTGGAATCCCCGCAGTACGAGGTCAAAACCGCAGCCGTCACCGACTACGGAAAACGCCATCAGATTCGCACCTTCATTGAGACAGGCACATGCCGCGGTTACATGGTAGCTGCGCAAAAGGCGGCGTTCTCGCGCATTTATTCCATTGAGCTGGACCCCGCCCTGTACCTCGCCGCCAAAACCCATTTTGCCGCCGACGAGCACGTATCCATCCTGCACGGAGACAGCAGCAAGGTGCTGCCCGAGCTGCTCGCTTCCATCACGGAGCCTTGCCTGTTCTGGCTGGACGGACATTACATCCCGCTGTCGACCGAATCCGCCAAAGGCAATCTGGATACGCCGATTTTGGAGGAGCTGGCGGCCATCCTGTCCCATCCCGTTCGCAATCACGTCATTCTCATCGACGACGCCCGCTGCTTCATCGGCTCGAACCCGCTCTTGAAAGACTACCCGACCATCGCCGAACTGAAGCAATACGTTGCCGACCTGCGCCCTGATTTGCACTTCGAGGTCAAGGACGACATTATCCGCATCTACACGCCGATCCCGCAAAATGCGCAAAAAACGGTCACCTTCCGCTTGCCTTTTGACGACAAATCGTTTCTCGTTCACGGCAGCTCGTCCGACCAAAGCGTTTTGTACTACATCGAAATGGCGGGCGGCCTATACGAAGAATACGTACTCAACGTCCTGAAGCGCGTCGTCCAGCCCGATTACACGTGCCTGGACATCGGCGCCAATCTCGGCACAATCTCGCTCGCGCTCAGCCATCTGGCGCCGCGCGGCAAGGTGTACGCGTTCGAGCCTTCTGCCGTCAACCTCGCCTTTATGAAGCAAACGTTGCACGACAATGGCGCAAGCAACGTAGAGCCTGTTCCGCTCGGCGTATTTGACAGAAACGGCATCATCGAGTTTTGCGAGGTGGATCGCGGGGGAGGCTGGTCGTTTATCGCCAGCGAAGCGACCTCTGCCGCTACGAACACGATCTCGTGCACGCGCCTGGACGACTGGGTCGCCGCTCGCAGCCTGTCGCGAATCGACCTGATTAAGCTCGATGTGGAAGGCTCCGAAATCCAAGTATTGCAGGGGGGCATGGAGACATTCAAAACGTTTGACCCCGATCTGGTCATCGAGTTCAATCCTGACAACTTGCGCGGGTATTTCGGCAAGGACCCGAATGAGCTGTTCCTCTGCTTGTTCGCCCTCTACTCGCATCTGTACCTGATAAAACGGGATGGCGGGCTGATGAAAATCACCTCGTACACCCAACTGCTGGATGCCATCAAGCCGTTTCACGGCGACCTGTTTTGCACAAACAAAACAATCCTGCTTTGATCCGCAGCGAAAGAAAACCCCGACGAAAAAAACACCCGGCTGCCTCCCCCGAAACGAAAGGGCGCAGCCGGGTTGTTTTCAATTTTTCGCTGTTTGTTGCAAGGTCAGCGCCAAGCCTTCCTCCATCGACACTCTTCCTTGCCAGCCAAGCGCCTGAAGCGCGCGTGTGTCGGCCTGTGAGCACATAAGCTCCCCCGGCCGCTGCGCCAGTGCTCCGAATTGCAGTTGCGCCGTCGAGCGGGTCAGCGAATGGATTTTTTCCACCAGCTCGCGAACCGTGGTCGCGCTGCCCGTTCCCACCTGATAGTCCATGTACCTTGCTGGCAGCGAGTCTTTTTGCCGCAGCACGAGCAAATACGCCTCCACTACGTCAGCCACATACACAAAATCTCGCTTCTGCTCGCCGGAAGTAAGGGCGATCCTGGCCCCGTCCCGCATGCATTGGCGGATGATGAACGGGATGAATTTATCGGGCTGGTCGCCTGGCCCGTACACATGTTCCAGCCGCATATTGGCAAACGTCAGTCCGTGCTGTTTGGCGGTGAGCGCTCCCCATTCGGCAAACTGCTTTTTCGTCAGATGATAGCCCGCCAAATGCGTCGCGCCCGCAGCCGGGGAAGCGCGGGAAAACGTATCGGTATTCACAAACAACCCGGTTCCTTGCTCGCAGCATGCGTGGAGCAGGCGCAGAGGGAACAGCACATTGGCTTCCACCAGCGCCGCGTCCGACTCGTCCCGGCGTCCGTAAGCGGTTGCGGCATGAATGACGGCGTCAAAAGGGCCGTGCCGGGAAAAAACAGAAAGCAGGTCTGCCGCATCCGCATCGCAGGCGGCAAGCTCACTGGCGATATCTTCCAGCCGAGAGCAATCCGAGGTGCTCCGCTTCAAGATCGTCACCTGATGGCCCTCCCGCAGCAGCGCTCGCGCCAGATGGCTGCCCAAAAAGCCCGTCGCTCCGGTGAGCAATACTTTCATAATCGGCCCCCTTTTGCCTCGTCTGGCCGCGCTACTTCCACTCCGCTTTTCCGCTTTTCCATAAAGACTCCAAGTAGTTTTTGTCGCGCAGCGTGTCCATCGGATGCCAAAAGCCCGTGTGCCGATAGGCAGCGAGCTTCCCGTCCTGCGCCAGTTGCTCCAGCGGCCCCTGCTCAAAAACCGTCGCGTCGTCAGCCAGATAGGAAAAGACCTCCGGCTGCAACACGAAAAATCCGGCATTGATCCAGCCCACGTCGCCACTCGGCTTTTCCTGGAAACCTTTGACCTGTCCGCTGGCAGCAAGGTCGAGCGCGCCAAATCTGCCCGGAGGCTGCACAGCGGTAATCGTCGCCAGCTTGCCGTGCGACTGGTGATAGGCGACGAGCGCGGCGATATCAATGTTGCCTACTCCATCGCCGTACGTGAGCATAAACGGCTCGTCGCCGATGAACGGCTGAATCCGCCTGATCCGGCCGCCCGTCATCGTATCTTTGCCCGTATCGATCAAGGTCACCCTCCACGGGTCGCGGCAGCGATTGTGCAAAATGACTTCGTTGCCCTGGCGAAAATCAAACGTCACATCCGACTGGTGCAAAAAATAATGGGCGAAAAACTCTTTAATCATGTAGCCTTTGTAGCCGAGGCAAATGACGAAGTCGTTGTACCCGTACTTCGAGTAGATGGACATGATGTGGCAAATGATCGGCTTTTCCCCGATTTCAATCAGGGGCTTCGGCCGAAGCTGCGATTCTTCGCCGATTCGCGTGCCATAGCCGCCAGCCAAAATGACGACCTTCATGAAGCCCCCTCCTTTCTGTATTGCTCGATGTGCGCAAGGCACACCTGCCGCATGTCTTCTTTGCGCTGGTAGGCTCTTGTCCATTCGACGATGCGATCCAGCGCCTGCTCGACTGTCCAGTGCGGCCGCCAGTGCAAAAGCTCTCGCGCCCTGGAGCTGTCCAGCTTCAAGGACGTCGTCTCATGGTAGGCGGCGCGGTCGGGGATGTGATAGGTCGCCTGCGCCCCCCATTTTTCGCACAGCCGCGCCGCCAGCCACTCGACGGTTTTGGCATCGTCCGCATCCGGCCCGAAGTTCCAGCTCGCCGAGTAGCGCTGGCTGTCTTCGCACAGCTTTTGCACGAGCAGCAAATATCCGTGCAGCGATTCCAAAACATGCTGCCAGGGACGGATCGCCTGCGGTTGGCGAAGCTGCATCGGCTCGCCGTCGAGCAGACTGCGGAGCAGATCGGGAACAAGGCGGCCAGGCGTAAAGTCGCCGCCGCCGATGACATTGCCAGCGCGTGCGGTCGCAATGCCGATCGGCGGCAAATCAGCCTGCGCTGTTCCCCCCTGAAAAAAGGAGGCCCGGTAGCAGGCGGTCACAAATTCCGCGCACGCCTTGCTGTTGGAGTACGGATCGTGCCCGCCCAGCGTGTCCACCTCCCGATACCCCCACGTCCACTCTTTGTTTTCGTAACATTTGTCGGTAGTGACATTGACGAGCGCCCTGACCGGAATCCCTGCCTCGCGCGCAGAACGAACCGCTTCCAGCAAGTACACCGTCCCCATCACATTCGTCTCATACGTAGCGACAGGCTCGGCGTACGACATCCCGACCAGCGGCTGGGCAGCCATGTGGATGACGATGTCGGGCCTTGCAGCGAGCAGTTCTTCCGTCAGCTTTTGGCTGGCGCGAATATCGCCTGTCACGGAATGAATCAACGAGTCGATGCGGCACAGCGCAAACAAACCCGGCTCTGTCGGCGCTGGCAGCGCGTAGCCGGTCACCCGGGCGCCGAGCGCATGCAGCAAAAGGCACATCCACGAGCCTTTGAAGCCGGTATGCCCCGTCAGAAACACTTTTTTTCCTCGCCAAAAGGTCGCGTCTGGTCGCATCATGCTTCACTGACCATTTCCATAATGTCGTGCCAGCTCATGCCCAGCCGAACGATGTCGTCCTCGACCAGCTTGCTGCCCATTTGCACCTCGATAATATCCAGGTCGCTTATCGCCTTGATGGCATGCTTGGCTCCTGCCGGGATTTCGACCACATCGCCTGGCTTGACGCGGAGCAGACGGTCATTCAGGACAAAATCGCCCTCGCCTTCCACGATCATCCAGACTTCGCTACGAAAGTGATGGTATTGGTAGCTCAAATTTTTTCCGGCGTGCAGGTGAAGCTGCTTGGTCAACACCTCGACCTTGTCGTTCATTTTCTGAAACTGCAAGACGTGGTACCAGCCCCACCTGCGCTCTTCGAACATCGGCCGCCGCGACCAGTCGTTGGCAATGTCTTTGACGATATGGCTTTTGTCCTTTGCCGCGACGAGAATCCCGTCCGGGCTGGCGGCCACAACGACATCCGACAGGCCAATCGTGACAATCGGCAAGTCCAATTCGTTGATGACGTGCGTGTTGGCACTCTCTTCCAGATGCACACGCCCAACCGAGCTGTCGCTCATCTCTTCTGTCAGCGTGTTCCAGGTCCCAAGGTCCTTCCAGTCGCCTTCGTAGGGCACGACCACGACATGCTTGGCTTTCTCGACAATCTCGTAGTCAAAGCTGATTTTCGGCAGCTCCAAATAGCGCGCGACTAGCTCATCGTAGTCGACAGGCAGCTTTTTCTTCTGCAATTCGCCCAGCAAATAGCCCAGGCGAAACGCAAAAACGCCGCAATTCCACAGCGCGCCCTGCGCCAGCAGCTTGTTTGCCGCCTCCACAGAAGGCTTTTCGGTAAAACGCTCGACCTGCAGGCAGCTTTGCGGACCTTTTTTCGTCTGGACCGGAATGATATAGCCGTACTTGGTTGAAGGATACGTCGGCGCGACGCCCATCAGCGCGAGGTCTGCTCCCGACTCTTTGATGACGCGCTCCAATCCTTTGAGCTTTTGAAAAAAATGGTCCTCCACAAACGAATCTACGGGCATGACGGTGACAACCTCGTCTGGCCCCAAATGCTCGACACTGTGCAAATAGCTGGCAATCAACGCGATTGTGGGAAACGTATCCCTTTTTTGCGGCTCCAAAATCAGCGGCACATTCGGCCCCAGTTGGTTGTATATGAGATCCACCTGCGATTGACTCGTCGAAATATAGGCCATATCCAGACATTGATTGGAAGCTAGTTGCCTCCACACCCGCTGAACCATGGACTCCGGCTCGCTTTCCCCGTTGCGAATCAGCTTCAAAAACTGTTTGGAGCGAACATCGTTGGAGAGCGGCCACAGTCTTTTGCCCGAACCGCCCGATAGCAACACCAGTTTCATCCAGGCCACCTCTGTCCGTTAAACTTCATGCATGAATCATCATATGAAACGATGGTAGAGGGTGACCGTTTTGCGAGTGAAAATGGTCTGTTCTCCCGCTTTTTTCCGCAACCGCGCCTACCAGACAAACGCCCCAACGCTACAGGTCGGGGCATGGCCTCTATCGGATTTCCGCAGCTCACGCCTGCGCGGTCCACTTGACTGCGGCGTAGTCGTAAAAGTAGATTCCCGGCTGCCGGGGAATGTGCGGAAACCAGAAGTCTTTCATGTAGCTTTTGGCCGTCAGCCCTTGAAAATGCAGCGAGTACAACCGCTTGAAGGCACCGCTGGCCAGATCCTTGCAAAAAAGCTTTCCGTCGATTGCATACACTTTTTTCTTGCCTGCCAGACTCTCGGCCCAGAGCGGTCGATTCAAATTTTCGTCGAAAAAGGCATCGCCAAACGTCCCGTGCGTATGTGATCTGCCGGAGTAAGAGCGGAAGTAAAGCAGAAAAAGCACCATATCCGACACAAGTGGCACCCCTTCGATCACCTGGTCGAATTCGAGAGTCTTCTGCACAAGCAGCCGAAACATTTGCGGGTTCACAAAATATTGCATCGTCATGTTGCAGAATCGATCCAGCGTGTCCAAGCCTATGAAACTTGTCCACGCGAACTCCATGGAAAACGCTTGAAACTCGGGCTGATTGACATTGGTGTAGAGCATCACGTCCGAGTCCAGGTAAAAGCAGCTCTGCAGCCTGTTTTTGCGCATGAAGTCGCGGAGAATAAACCAGCGCTGAAAACAGAACAGATTATATTCGTAGCTCATGACATGCATGTGCCGATACACCTTCGCAAACATTTGCGCCGTCTGCATGTACGAATCCAGCGGAACATGGATGATGCCCGGAGCGGCATGTTTGCGATTCGCCTCTTTGCCGAGCAGGTAGACGGGAGATTGGGGGTTGCTGAGCTTTGCTTGCCGCAAGCTGTAGGCTAGATAGTCGTCATCGCCCCTGTGCATGAAAATGATAGGCAAGGTCATCGGTGCACCCCTCCTGTTCATTCATTTTTCCTTCACCTTATGCGTTTTTGGCTGCGGCGGAAACGGCCACTGCTTGCGCCTGCTGCCTAAATCCGCCGCCCTGTGCCAGAGAATGGGGGATTACACCCGTTTCCCGCCATCTGCGACGTTCATATCGTAATGTAGCATGATCGCTATTTGGCATAGTCAGCCGATTTTCTCGAAGGAGGTACATGAGTGGGAGGAACATGGACAGACAGGGAAATCCTGGCCGAGATCGGAAAACGTACATGGTACCATAAAATTCAACTGCGCCCTGGGATCGCCACCCCCGGCCTGAAAATTTTGGAGCCGCTCTGGGAGAGTACGCGCAAGTCCAGAGCACACATCAGCTACACGGGCAAACGCGTGCTGGACATCGCCAGCTTTGACGGGATGTGGGCTTTCGAGGCAGAGAAGCTCGGCGCCTCGCTTGTCGTCGCTACCGATTGCATGCAGCCTCTGTACTCCAATTTTGAACTGTGCAAAGACATTCTCGGCAGCAAGGTGCTTCCGTTGTATAACATTTCTCCGTACAACCTGTGGGAAGGGCTGAAAGTGCTGCTGATGGACGATTTTACCGTTCCGCTGCCGTTCCCGCAGCAAATCCGCCACAACTTGTTCGATATCGTTCAGCATACCGGCCTCCTCTATCACGTGCGCGATCCGCTGTGGACGTTGTCGCAAGCGCGCAGCGTCATCAAGACGGGAGGACATCTGCTTTTGGAGACCGCCTGCATCCTGGACGACAACGAATCAAAAATGATCTACAACGGCCCTCCCGGCAACATGACCCGAATCTATCACGACATCACCACCTACTGGATTCCTTCCATCAGGTGCTTGCGGGAAATGCTCGCCAGCACGCTGTTTGAAGTATTGCCGCAAAGCATCTCGACGATCAGCTCGGGAACGAAAAACAACTATCCGATCGGCCGCGTCACCATGGTGGCAAGAGCGATCAGCGGGCGCGAAACCGCCGCCGATTCGTATGCGGAGCTGCTGCGCATTTACCGTAATCCGGGCTTGGTTCCTGACTACCTGTAATCGCTGTACGCACGAGGCACTGTGGACGGGCAACCGGGTGTGCGCTCCCTCACCATCGCGAGGGCGCACACCTGCTTGCTTTTTGCCGCCCACAAAAATAAGAAAAGTATCCCGATGCAAAATCCGGTTCTTGTACATATTGTATTGCAGGCGTGCTGTTTATTGCTGCGCTGACTTCTTGGAAAGGAGTGACAGAAGTGTCTAGTGGGCAGCTACCTCTCGTCAGTATCGTAACCCCTTCCTTCAACCAGGCAAAATTTATTCGCGAGACGATCAACAGCGTGCTTCTCCAGGACTACCCGAATCTGGAGATGATCGTGATCGACGGCGGGTCGACAGACGGTACACTCGCCATTTTGCAGGAATACGCCAACGCGGACAGCCGCTTCCGATATATTTCCGAGCCGGACAACGGGCAATCTCATGCGCTCAACAAAGGTTTTACGATGTCGCAAGGAACGATCATCGGCTGGCTCAACTCGGACGATACTTATCTTCCCGGAGCGATCCGCAAGGCGGTTAACGCGCTTTTGCAACACCCGGCTTGGGGAATGGTTCATGGGAAATGCCAGGTCATCAATGAACACAGCCAGGCCGTCAACACATTTCCTTCCTCGCACGCCGATTCCAAGCAGTTGTACTACACCTGCTGCATCTGCCAGCCCGCTGCTTTTATTCGCCGCCACGTCATCGCGCAGATGGGCGGCGTGGACGAAAAGCTGCATTTTTGCATGGACTACGAACTCTGGATGCGGATCGCCAAGTTTCATCAGATCGGCTTCGTCCCGGAGTTTTTCGCCAACGCGCGCATCCACGCAACCTGCAAGTCGACGACCCAGTGGCACTCGGTCGGGATTCCGGAAGTGTTCAAGTCGCTCGCCAAGCATTATTCGAGCATTCCCAGCGGTTGGGTGTCACACGTCTCGCAATATCGCGGGATGGGCGTCATTGACCTGTTGAAAATATACAAGTCGTTCCCTTCCAATTCCGCGCAAGTCACGAGCATGAACCGTTTTGCCGGCTCATGGGCTCCCCCTGTCCTGCGCATTATCGTCCAGTCCGATCCGGCGAATCCCGCGCACATCCTGCTCATTAAAGGCCAAGTTCCCGCGGCCCGCGCGAAGCTGGAAAAACCTTTTCACTTGACTGCGCTCGTAAACGGGGGGCGAGCCAAGACATTTGCCGTAGAAAAATCGCAGTTCGCCCTGGAAATTCCGCTCGATCCGCGCACGAACGTTCATCGCGTAGACATCTCTTCTTCGCTCATCACCCCATCGTCTGTCCCGTCCTTGCAAAACAGGCTGGTCGGAGGTTATCAGGCCGAAGAAGTGATTCCGCTCTCCCACGATGAATTTGTGGTGTACCAAACGTTTTCCAGAGCGTGACAGACTTCACATGTACAGTCTCGTTTCGATGACGGCCGCCGCTCCCGCGATTGCCAGCAGGAGCAGAATCGGGTAGGCGGCTGGTACATACGCGTACACCGCCACCGTCAATACGGCCACCCACATGCCCATGCACCAGTGGCAACTGAGCAGCTCGCCAATCCAGCGGCGCACTTTTCCTCCTTTGAACCGGTATTGGCGATTCATTTGCCCGCTGGCGTCCGCTTCGTACACGACGGTAAAAAATGGCTTGCGCAGAAAAGAAGTGATTTCGTCATAGACGATCAAATGAGTGAGACGAAAGCTGGCCAACACGAGAATGACCAGGTCAATCCACGAGATGCCAAACATCCACTTTTCCCTCTTTCCAATATTTTGTGGTTTTCTTTGCGGTGGAATCTCTAGTACCATGGGAGGGCGACAAACCAGAGAAAGGCGTGATGACATGAATCGCAACATTTCGAAGATTGCAGCTATCCTTTCCCTGTCCGTCACCTTCACCATGATCGGACAACCAGCCTTTGCCAAAACGACTTTTTCCCCTTTGAAAAAAGGGATGAATAATGCGCGTGTACTCGAAGTGGAAAAAATGCTCGATGCCCTGCACTTCGACCATAAGCTGAAAGTAGACAAGCTTTATACCGCCGACACGGTTTACAACGTCAAGCAATTTCAAAAGAAATACAAGCTCAAGCAAACGGGAATCGTCAACAAGGCTACCTACGACAAGCTGAAAAAGACGTACAATGCGCTTGCGAAAAAGCCTGCGCCAAAGCCGGAAACACCTGCCAAACCTTCCCAGCCAGCCGACCAGTCGATGACGCTCAAGCTGGGCTCCACAGGTGAGCGCGTCAAAGATTTGCAAAAGATGCTCGCCGACCTGGGCTACAAGGTAACTGCGACAGGCAATTTCGACGACTCGACCCGTTTTGCCGTCATGCTGTTCCAATCCCGCAACAAGCAAACGTTGACGGGTGAAGCGGATGCGAAGACGTACAAAGCGATTGAAACCCAGTACAAGAACAACAAAAATCAACCGAAGCCAGACCCGGCACCAACTCCAACGCCGAAGCCGCCAGTAACTCCAGCGCCGACGCCAACCCAGCCGGAACCCCCGCAAAAGCCGGACACGGGCGCACAA
Source organism: Brevibacillus sp. FW301-21C12A (assembly GCF_058788915.1). Taxonomy (NCBI): domain Bacteria; kingdom Bacillati; phylum Bacillota; class Bacilli; order Caryophanales; family Paenibacillaceae; genus Brevibacillus; species Brevibacillus sp. FW301-21C12A. The sequence goes on along the minus strand of NZ_JBYTBG010000006.1, from coordinate 148,928 downwards.
GTGCCGTTGCCTGCCGAGCTTACGGCAGACGAAAAAGAAATGGTGCAACTGGTGAACCAGGAGCGCGCGAGCCGCGGACTCGCTCCGTATCAGGTAGACATGCAACTGGTCAAAGTAGCGCGCGTCAAGGCGCAGGAAATGGTCAGCAAAGGCTACTTCAGCCACACCTCTCCGACGTACGGCTCGCCTTTCCAGATGATGGACACCTTTGGTATTCATTATATTGCGGCCGCAGAAAACATTGCCCAAAATCCGTCCGTGAGCGGCGCCCATCAAATGTTCATGAACTCTTCGGGCCACAAGGCGAACATCGTCAGCTCCACCTACGACTACGTCGGGATTGCTGTCGTGAACGGCGGCCCGCACGGAAAAACGTTCGTGCAAATGTTTTTGAAAAAGTAAACCACCCGAATGGAAAAGCCATCATTTCGCTTCCGAAATGGTGGCTTTTTTTTGCTCAAAACGACACAGCGATCCGGTTGTTGGCGGAAAAATGCACCGATTGATCGTTGCAGAGGACGATTCCTTCCACGACGATCGCTTTGCCCGACTCTTGCTTCAGGAAGGAAACCTGGAAGTTTTGAAACGATTCTGCCGACTGCGGGGGAATCACCACTGGCTGGATGGGCGCAATCCAGTATTCGCCCCGCTCCATCGCCTGCGCGAACCAGTCGTCGTCGAGGTATCTCCAGCCTTTCAGGCCGTTGCTTCCTTGCACGGCCAACGTTTCCACGAGCTTTGGCGGCAAAATTTGCCCGCCCATCTTGATCGAATCGGCAGGCGTCACCCGCAGGCACACGATCGGGTTGTACAGCACCTCTGTCCCCGTATTTTTGACTTGCAGCGTGCCGATCAACAAGTACGGCTTCTCGGCTGAGTCGGAGTGGATCAGCGTATAGTCGAAAAACACTTCTGCCGCCGTCCGCGGTTCTGTGGACGGTTCTTGAGGCTGGTCGGATGTAGTTGCTTCTATTGGAATAGGAGCAGTTGCTTCTGCTTGCAGCACCTGCACCGTTCCTGCTTGTTGCGCCGCTCCTGCCTGCTCCACGGCTCCTGCTCGCTGCGCCGCTTCTGCCTGCTCCACGGCTCCTGCTCGCTGCGCCGCTTCTGCCTGCTCCACGGTTCCTGCTTGCTGCGCCGCTTCTGCCTGCTCCACGGCTCCTGCTCGCTGCGCCGCTTCTGCCTGCTCCACGGTTCCCGCGTCAGCCTGCCCCGCTACCGCCTGGGTCGCCCGTTCCTCCCCTTCGTTTTCAACCGCCAGCAAAGCCGCTTCCTGCTGCTCGCTTTCCTCTTTTCCATCCCGCTCATCCTCGTGCGCTTCCGGCCGATCAAGCAACAGCTCTACCTCATCCAGCAGTTCCGCCTCAGCATCTGCCAGCGTCGTCGAATCTGCGGCACGGCTTTCTTCCGTTGTCCATACGCTGGAGTAAAACAGCTTCAAAATGTTCGGCGGGAGGTAGGCCAGCGGCTGAATGCGCAAGCCGCTCTGCATATACTCCAAAATTCCCGAAGCGAGGTAGAAAGCAATTTTTTCCCCATACGTCCTGCGGCGATGCACTTCGGTATGCAGCGGAATTTGCAGTTGGATGTGCACGATTCCGCTAGTTTGCTTGGCGCCTTTGCTCACCTTTTGCTGGCAAGGGATTCCGGTCTGCTTCAGCTCTGCCTGCAGGCATCTGATGAGCTCCCTTTGCCGCTCGTTCTCGTGCGGATACAGAACGAGCCGCGTTTTTTCCAGCAGACGCAGCTCCTTCATGCTGAACCTAATCGCGATATCGGTATTTTTGGCGAGGGCGAGGTTGTTTTTCGTCAGCACGACCTCCATGCCATAATCGGAGACGAACCGCTGCACCTTGCCCAGCACTTCCCATTCATAGGCGGCTTCTGTAGCAGAGCTTCCTGTGAAGAGAACGCAAACCTTGCCTTTCAATCCCGAATCCAGATCAATCCGTTTTTGTTTCGGGTCCCATTTCAGTTGAAATCCGTTTTGCTTGCAAAATAAGCGAAAAGCAGGCAGAGCCGCGTACGGCATCGTCCCGCCACGCTGCCCGCTGTAGTAGACCTCGACGTCCATCTCCGTTCACTCCCTTACGACACTAGCTAAACTCACTCCGCCATATTGTATGAATGCCCAGTGGCAAAAGTGAGCAATTTTGGCACTGGGCGTTCCTTCCCAGGCTGTACGGCATACCATGGCAACTAGAAAGGAGTGGTCATATGTCCGTCGAGCAACCGCCGCTGATCTCTATCATCATTCCTGTAAAAAATGAAGGAGACAATGTGCGCTCCACGATTACTTCCCTCGTCAATACGAGAACGAATATGAGCTATGAAGTCATCGTGGTCGATGATGCTTCTACTGATAATGGCTGTCATTTTTTGCGCCAACAGGAAACCGGCAAAAACATCAAGCTGATTACGACAGAAGGCATCGGGGCCGCTGCCGCGAGAAATCTGGGCGTGGAGCAGTCGCGTGGAAAATATTTGATCTTTTGCGATGCTCACCTCACTTTTGAAAACTTTTGGATCGACCGCATGCTGGAGCTGGTTCTCACGAAAAAGGCGGACGGCGTCGCCCCGGGAATCGCCTCCATGACCGAGCCGCACAAGATCGGCTACGGCCAAAAGCTCGATCAGAAGCTCGGCGTCGTCTGGTATCCGAACCCGCATCGCCCTTCTCCGGTCGCGATTTTGCCAGGGGGCTGCTTTCTCGTCACGCGGGAGGCGTTTTTGAAGGTGGGCGGCTTTGATCGCGGCTTTCGCGTCTGGGGCTTTGAAGACATCGAATTTTCCATCAAAATGTGGCTGTTCGGATTCACTTGCCTGGTCCATCCGTCCGTGAAAATTTTGCACCTGTTCCGGCAAACCCATCCTTATACAGTGGTGCACGAGCACATCTACTACAACATGCTGCGGATGGCGTACAGCCATTTTAACGAACAGCGGATCGAGGCGACGAAAAAGCTCATCGTGTACGCGAATGCGAACGAGATCGAAGACGACGTCCTCACCTCCGGCGCAGCGGCCCAGCGAATCCGCTACCTCGCCCAGCGCAAGCGCGATGACAACTGGTTTTTCCAACAGTTCCAGATCCCGTTTTGATCCGTCCTTCACCTAAAAATGGGCATTCGTTGACAAGCAAATTTCCCCTTGCCCACATAGTATGTAACTGCAAAGCAAATCCCCTAGGAAAGGAAGGATTCTTACGGTGAAACATCCTGTGAAGCCCATTATGGGTCGCCAGCTCCCTACACCGACGCCGACCGCTACTCCTCCGATCCCGAACAACCTTCAGGAAGAGTGTATTCGCGTCCAAAAGGTGTACGACTGGGTCGTTCTAGCTAACAGCTACCGCAACAAGATTGCCCTTCCCGACGATTGTCGAGCGCTTGTGGACGCAGCTATTCGCGCTGGGCAAGAAATCACGATTTCGTGCGTGGAGCCTGTGTCTCCCGGACCTTCTTGCAATGTCGTCAGCATTCGCCGTGAAAACATCACCGTCAATGGAACCACCGTTCGCGTAGGTGTCGTCCGCTTCGTGTTCGGCGCAACCGTTGTCGTGCGTATATTCGCAGACGGAACCCCACTCTGCGAGTTCACGACAACCGTCCAGTTCGATCAGGAGGTCGTACTCTGCCTGCCTGAACCACTCGACGAGGACAACATCGTTTGCCGCATCAGCGCCCTGGAGTGCAACCCAACTGGAAACGTCCTCCTCGGCGGCATGGTTCAACTCGATGTCATTGTCTGCGTGGAAATCCAGGTCGAAGCGGAAGTCAAACTGGAAGTGCTGGCCAAATTCTGCTCGCCACGTCCTAACAACATTCCTGTACCATCGCCAACGCCTTCCTTCCGTTGCCCGCCGATCACGTTCCCGCCACAATGCCCGCCAATCTTCCCAGTTCGCAACTGCGATTGCCAGGCGTCCGTGAACGCACTGATTCCGAACGTTTCGATCAGCATCGGTATCCCGCTCGAACTCGCCGTCGGTACTATCCAACTGATCGCCGACATCTGCCCAAGCTGCGATCCGTCCAGCAGCTCGTTTACCTTTAACTTCTTTGACACTGTCCTTACTGATCTGTTGGGCGACCAAAGCTTCAACTTCTCGCCGACTTCGATCAGTTCGCCGACATGCATTACCGTCCTGCCAGGCATCGAGCTGTTGACTGGTCTCGTCGTGACAGGTACCGGGGTAAGAACGTTTACCGCAACCGGCACCCAAGAGATCCTGACCTACTCGTTGACTCTCGCCGAAACTGGCCTTGGCCTGCCGGACGTCATAATCCTGACTCTGACCGATACAAACGGCGTTCTCGTCTTCTCTGCCAACATCACCATCGTTCCAGACGAGCAACTGCTTGTGCGCGATTGCGTCACCTTCCAGGATATCGTCATCACCACACCGTAAAGACTCCGCGACCAATAAATGCGTTCCTACCGGGAGAAGGCCATGGCTTCTCCCTTTTTTGCGTTTCGTCTGCGGTTTCGTTTGCTCTACCGGGATACATGCACCATTTTGCATGCGTTACATATGTCTATAGAGGATTATCTTACGGAAAAAAGGAGGACAACACGGTGCTTAAAAAGAGAACCTCCAGCACAAGCAAGCCCAAAGCCGGAAACGAGAAGCTCCTTTTGCTGAAAAAACAGGCGTACTACTACGAAGACAAAGCAAACCAACTGGGCCTGCGCGTCGTGGAGCTTGAAGAACAAATAGAAGCGATCAGCCAGGAAAACCAGGAGTACCAAAACCAACTGGAGGAGCTGCAGCAGACGCTTTCCACGCTGGATCAGAAAGCAAATGAATGGCAACAGTACACCGATCAGTCGCAAAAGCTGCTCGCCGAGCTGGAAGCAAAGCTCGACCACTACCAGAACCTGTCGCAGCAGCGCGAAAAGGCCATTGCCGCCTATAAAGACCGGGAAGGCAAGCTGAAGCAAACGATCGAAGAGTTGAAACAAGAAATACACAACCAGGAAAAGTCTCCCTGTCTGGCAGAGGCGCTCTCCAAGCACGAGGCCCAGGAAGCCCACTTGCGGGAGCATATTGAACTGCTGCAGCGCAGGGTGGAGAGCTTCGAGAAAAAAGAAGCGCAATGGGAGCAACGGCTGGCCGAGCTGAAAGCATTCGAGTCTGCGAGCGAGCACGCGCTAAAGCAACTGGAAAGCGCGAGGCAAAAAGAAGCTGAATTGACGCAGATTATCGCCTCCCAGGAGCAAATCAATGCGAAACTGCATGAAGAGCAGCAACAGCAGCGCAGTAATATGGAAGAACTGCTTGCGGAACGCCAGCATTTGCTCGAGGCGATTACCCGGCTGGAGCAGCAGGAACAATCATGGAAAAAAGCGTTTGACCATATGCACACCGAATACGAGAGCGCGCAGCAGATCGAGCAGGAGCAGCTTACCCAGTTGGAACAGTTGCAAGGGCAACTGGCGCAAAAAGACGCCGAGCTGCAAGCAGCCCAGCAAGCTTACGAGGAACTGAGCGACCAGCACGTCCAGACGCTGGAACAGCTCCACACCGCCACACAGCAGCTCGATGCATCGAGCAAACAGTTGGAAGATACGACCTCGCAGTTGCACAGCACCTCTGCCCAGCTCGACGTAACGAGCAAGCAGTTGGAAGACGCGACCTCGCAGCTTCAAAGCACCTCTGCCCAGCTTGACGAAACGAGCAAACAGTTGGATGACACGACCTCGCAGTTGCACAGCACCTCTGCCCAGCTTGACGAAACGAGCAAGCAACTGGACGCCGCTTCCGAACAGCTCGAAGCTGCCAAAGATCGCGAAACGCAGCTTTTGGCGAAGCAACAGCAGTT